>NZ_KV831327.1:0-23546 GCF_001837075.1 Staphylococcus sp. HMSC063F05 | reverse complement strand
ATTATACTATAAATTCAACTTTGCAACAGAACCGGATAACGACTATTTAATTAATCAAAAAGTGTTCGATGCATTTTATAAAGCGTTAAAAGGAAAACAAGTTCTTGTTTATTTTGGACTATTTAAAGACGCAAGAAAGAAATTAAAAAATGGAGAATTAGATTACTTAAAAGAAGTTGATCCGACCGAATATATTTATCAAATTTTTTATACTTGGAATAAAAAAGAGTATTTAGCGAGTGAAATTTTTGATTTAACAGAAAGTGAAGAACAAGAAATCAATCATCAAATGATTGATGAAATTGAAGAAGAAAAATAAATTTTCTTAAACGTTAGCAAAAAGCTAGCGTTTTTTTGAAAGAAATTGCCCCTGCAGGAACTAAAAAGTTGATAAATTTTTAAGCTATTTTATGCCAATTTTTAATTTGCATATAGATGGGCAGTGTCTAAAAAATTCGACACTGGTTAAGCAAAAAATTTTGTTTTGTCTTTCTGATTTTTAAATTTAGTTCATATTTGTCTTTTAAGAGCCATTAAATAAATAATATATAAAACACCCCTAAATGCTCTAAAAAGTATCTCAAAATTGCAAATAAGGGTACTATAATTTTTATTAACAATGACTATTTTGGAAATAAAAATAAGAAATTAAAGTAAAAAGTGAAGAAAAGAATAACCTATTTTTTAACAATGTATGTTTTACTTTTTGAAATATTACAAACAAAATAGGATTTTGCATGAGCATAAGGAAATCCAGTACCACCTTAAGTGGTATTCAGCATAGCTGAAGGATTATCTTATGCTCGCCTTGATTACATGCTCTTTTTAAAATTATTATAAACGCTGATATAACAATACTTATAGTTAATATTAAATAAGAATTGATCGATACTATAACCTCTAATATTGCATACTATTTACAATTGTTACAAGACCACTTTAAATTGTCTGAATACTATTATTTTTGTTGATTTCATAGGCTTTAGTCGACGTCAATCCTATAAATAGGATTGATTTTTTTATCCAAATCCTATTACTTTTTAACCTGTTTATTATTCTATAAATATCTCTAAATGCTCTAAAAAAATATCTTAAAATTTCAAATAGTGGTTAGCTATATTTTTTACTTTGCAACAGAATCAGAATAAGCATATATATTCAGGGTATATAAGTAATAGGAGGCTGGTGTAGATGTTCAAAAATATATTATTACCCTATGATTTCGAAAATGATTTTAGTGCTATCCCTGACTATTTAGAAAAAGTCATCGATGAAGATTCAGTTGTTGTAATTTATCACGTTGTAACAGAAAATGATCTTGCAATTAGTGTCAAATATTATAATAAGCATAAAGAAGATATTATTAGAGAAAAAGAAAAAAAACTCACTCCATTTTTACGTGAATTAGAAAAAAGAGATATTCAATATAAAATAGATGTAGATTTTGGGCATATTAAAGATACAATCTTAGAAAAAATTACTTCTGGAGATATAAATAATGGTGAATTTGATTTAGTAATTATGAGTAATCATAGAGTCGATTTGAATATTAAACATGTTTTAGGAGATGTTACACATAAGATTGCTAAAAGAAGTTCTGTCCCAGTACTAATTGTTAAATAAACATAAGAAGTAAGAAATTTATTAATTCAAAAAGCCTAAATACTTTCTCACAAATCGAGAGAGTATTTAGGTTTTTTTTATTTTTTTATTAAAATTTTCTCGGCATAATAGCTTATATTATGATGTGATATGAGCACACCGAACTAATAAATGATAAGTAAAGTTTTTTCACTAATTTTCTTTTCTAAAAACATACTAAGATTAGCTATGAAGAAATCTATGACGATAGATTTTTTCATAGCTAATCTTAGTATGTTTTATTAGTTTTTCTTACTGATTACTAGCCATCATCTCTGCTTGTTCAACCACTTGATTGATTGCTATTGTTTCTAAGTCAGATGGATATCCGTATTTCTTCAATAATCTTTTTACTGATCTCCTCTTATTAACTCTACTACTTGATTTCTTATCACAATCTACAGTCATATTTTCTTTCACAATTTTTGTTAATTCATGGGCAATTGCTCTAAGATTTTTATCACCTATAACTTCTTTTTCTGTTTCATGTGAGATTAAAGTATCGTAAAAATCAATTTTGTCAGAATTTAACCCTAATTCTTTACCTCTTCCGTAACCACAGATTGTGACACAAGATGATTAATCTCTGCTTCAACTTTAGCAAGTGTCTTATATATTTTTCCTTCTTTTGATGGTTGTAACAATTTAACAAGTCCTGCTTTAACGGCTTTAAAGAAGACAATTTCATCATTGAGCTTTTGCGCTTTCGGTTCTGTATCACAAAGCGCAAAGGCTTTTCCTCATTCTGTGACCGTTTTAATAAAACGTTGACGTTCATCTTCACCTAAACTAATCACATAATCCATCGTATTTGAAATCGTATAATTATAATAACGTTCAGACTTTTTCTCTGAATTAAATTTAGATTAATCAAGATGATATAGCATATCTTGAATCACATTATTTAGAAAAAAAATAGAATAGTCTGTATCAAGTTAAAATACAACCACTAATCCAAAAGTTGAACTAGATTATTTTAACCCTTTCTTTATCATGTATTAGATTCTATTTTTTATATTATTTTTGTAATTCTATGTATAAACCTATTTATTTATAAAGCGCTCTAATACATACCTAAATATCTTCAACTTATAAACTACTTTTTATTTCAATGCCTTTTTCCAAACTTCTTTTATGAGATATTGTGGTTATTACCTAACTCTCACTATTAATGTTATTATTTTATTTATACATAGTAAATGTAACTGTAAGACATTCTCACCTAACATGTTTTGTTATTACCTGACATTTACAATTTACACATTTCGCTATTATTACGCAAATTATTTTTATTATATTTCATTAATGTTACTTAAAATTTTGATTTTATAATTATGATAACTATAATCTATTCTAATTAATCTCTCCTTTTAAGCGTAAAATAATCTACTTATAATTAAAGCATCCACTATTTCAAAATTATTTGTAAATTGATATTTATAAGTGATTTTTATACAGTTATTTAAAATCTATTTCATAATCAAAAATAATAAAGGGGTTAATAAAAATGAAAAAAGAAAAACGTTTAAATCTTATCTTAACTGTTATACAACAGAATCAGTTTAATAAAAAACAACAAATAGTGGATTACATGGCAAGACATTTTGGAGTTTACTATAGCTTGACAACTATTTCTCGTGACTTACAAGAATTAGAAATTTACAAAATCCCTGTTGAAAATAAAAAGTATATTTACAAGAAAATAAATCAAACAAATCAATTAAGTGCAAAAAAACAATTAGAAATATTTAGTGATGAGATTATTGAATTTATAACGCTAAATAACTATGTCTTAATAAAAACATCTCCTGGCTTTGCTCAAAGTATAAGTTATTACATAGATCAATTACAAATGAAAGAAATATTAGGAACTATTGGAGGTAACGATACTTTGATGATTTTGACTTCTTCAAATGAAATAGCAGAATTTGTTTGTTATCAATTATTCCCTTAAAAATTAAATGATTATATTAATAGGAATGATTACTAATACAAAAAAATGAGTAAAAAATCTTTTTGTTTGAATAAGATAAGGTTTTAACAATGAGATTTTTCAAATTATTCACTATTATATAGTACAAAATACATATTCATACAAAATTTTGCATTGAATAAATCTATATATGTGAAAACCCTCCCTAAACAATTGTGAATTAAATCACACGATGTTTTTTGAAAGCGTTTTATAATGTGAATGTAATAAAGCAAAGGAGGAATTTGAAATGGTACAAGGACCCATTCAAGTAAATAGTGAAATAGGCAAATTGAAAACTGTGTTGTTAAAAAGACCAGGAAAAGAATTAGAAAATTTAGTACCTGATCATTTAAGTGGTTTATTATTCGATGATATTCCCTACTTAAAAGTTGCACAAGAAGAGCATGACAAATTTGCTCAAACTTTGAGAGATGAAGGAATCGAAGTAGTTTATTTAGAAAAACTTGCAGCAGAATCTATTACTGAGCCAGAAGTACGCGAGAACTTCATAAACGATATATTAACAGAATCTAAAAAGACAATATTAGGTCATGAAACTGAAATTAAAGAATTCTTTTCAAAGTTATCTGACCAAGAACTTGTAAATAAAATCATGGCTGGCGTACGTAAAGAAGAAATTCAACTTGAAACAACTCATTTAGTAGAATATATGGATGATAGATATCCATTTTACTTAGATCCAATGCCCAACCTTTATTTTACAAGAGATCCCCAAGCTTCAATTGGTAGAGGAATGACAATTAACAGAATGTATTGGAGAGCACGACGTAGAGAATCTATTTTTATGACATATATACTGAAACATCATCCAAGATTTAAAGATAAAGATGTACCAGTATGGTTAGATCGTAACTCACCATTTAATATTGAAGGTGGAGATGAATTAGTATTATCGAAAGATGTTTTAGCTATTGGTATATCAGAACGTACATCAGCTCAAGCAATAGAAAAGTTAGCACGTAATATTTTCAAAGATGCAAACACAAGTTTTAAAAAAATCGTAGCTATTGAAATACCTAATACACGTACATTTATGCACCTAGATACAGTACTAACTATGATTGACTACGATAAGTTTACAGTACATGCAGCAATATTTAAAGAAGAAAATAATATGAATATATTTACCATAGAACAAAATGATGGTAAGGACGATATAAAAATTACTCGTTCTAGCAAGTTACGTGAAACACTTGCTGAAGTTTTAGAAGTAGAAAAAGTGGACTTTATTCCAACAGGTAATGGCGACGTTATTGATGGTGCACGTGAACAATGGAATGATGGCTCAAACACATTATGTATTCGACCAGGGGTTGTGGTGACATACGATCGCAACTATGTATCAAACCAACTTTTACGCGACAAAGGAATTAAAGTGATTGAAATTACTGGTAGTGAACTTGTACGTGGACGCGGAGGCCCAAGATGTATGAGTCAGCCGTTATTTAGAGAAGATATTTAAATTTGAAAGGTGGTAAAAGTCACAAGTAATTCATTCATTAAATCAAATAACAAGATTTTTACCACCTTTATTAGGGGAGATTAATATGGATGAAAATAAATTAGGTAAAACTTCCTTAATTGGTTTAGTCATAGGCTCTATGATAGGCGGTGGTGCATTCAATATCATCTCAGATATGGGTGGCCAAGCTGGTGGACTTGCAATAATTATCGGTTGGATAATAACTGCTATTGGTATGATTTCTCTTGCTTTCGTATTTCAAAATTTAACAAATGAGCGACCAGATCTTGATGGAGGAATTTATAGTTATGCTCAAACAGGGTTTGGAGATTTTATTGGTTTTTCAAGTGCTTGGGGATATTGGTTTGCAGCATTTCTAGGTAATGTGGCTTATGCAACCCTATTAATGTCAGCTGTGGGTAACTTTTTCCCTATATTTAAAGGAGGTAACACACTTCCAAGTATTATCATAGCATCAATTTTATTATGGGGTGTACATTTTTTAATACTTAGAGGTGTAGAAACTGCAGCGTTTATAAATAGTATTGTTACAGTAGCTAAATTAATACCTATATTTCTAGTTATTATATGCATGATAGTTGTATTCAACTTCAGTACTTTTAAATCCGGTTTTTATGGTATGACTAGTGGAAGTGTTGGCGTTTTTAGTTGGGGAGATACAATGGCACAAGTAAAAAGTACTATGTTAGTAACTGTATGGGTATTCACAGGGATTGAAGGAGCCGTTGTCTTTTCTGGACGTGCAAAGTCTAAAAAAGATGTAGGAACTGCTACCGTTATTGGTTTGATTTCTGTGCTAGTCATTTATTTCTTAATGACTGTACTAGCCCAAGGTGTCATTCAGCAGAACCAAATTTCAAAACTTGCTAATCCATCAATGGCACAAGTATTAGAACATATTGTAGGTCATTGGGGTTCAGTGTTAGTTAATATAGGCTTAATTATCTCTGTTTTAGGAGCTTGGTTAGGATGGACATTACTAGCTGGTGAATTACCATTCATTGTAGCTAAAGATGGACTTTTCCCGAAATGGTTTGCTAAAGAAAATAAGAATAAAGCTCCGGTCAACGCTTTAATTATTACTAATATATTAGTTCAGTTATTTTTAATTAGTATGTTGTTTACAGATAGTGCCTATCAGTTTGCGTTTTCACTTGCATCAAGTGCAATCTTAATTCCATATACACTCAGTGCTTTTTACCAGGTTAAATATACTATTCAAAATAAATCTAAAGCTAATTTAAAACAATGGATAATAGGAATTATTGCATCTATTTACACAATTTGGTTGGTTTATGCAGCTGGATTAGATTATTTACTATTAACGATGTTGTTATATATACCTGGATTACTCGTATACAGCTACGTACAAAGGGATAATAACAAACATTTGACAAAATTGGATTATACGTTATTCATATTCATCATTGTACTTGCAATAATAGGAATAGTTCGTTTGATTACAGGTAATATTTCTGTATTTTAAGTTATGATTTAAACTAAGTAATTTTTAAGGGGTTTATAGTTATGTATGAAGAAAATATTTATATTAAAAATTCAGAATATGAATTTGATAATAATCTTAAACAATTAGCATCATACTTAAATATTCCTGTTAGTATTGTTAGACCTTATAAAGAGGATTTAATACTTTATCAATATAAAAAAGGACAAGTCATATATCATTCAACTGATCAAATAAAATTTGTATACTTTTTAGTAAATGGTTGTATTTTACATGAATCTTCTAATATTACTGGTGACAATTATTTAAGATTAAGTAAAGACGAAAATATATTTCCAATGAACTTCATATTTAATGAAACCCCTGCACCATATGAAATATGTACAGCTTTGACAGATTGTAAAATATTAACTTTACCGAAAGATTTACTTGAGTATTTATGTAGAAAGCATAATGAAATATTTGAAAGTCTCTTCAAGAAACTTAATGAGACTATTCAATTTCAAGTAGAATATATTATGGCGTTAAGAGCTAATTCAGCTAAAGAAAGAATTGAAAGAATACTACAAATTTTATGCCTTTCAATTGGGGATGATAATGGAGAATTCTATGAATTAAAACAAATTATGACTGTTCAATTAATAAGTAATTTATCTGGACTTAACAGAAAAACTACTGGTGAAATAATCAGAGAATTAAAAATAGAAAATATTATATATCAAGATAAAAGAAATTGGATTATAAAAAAATAACATGAATAAAATATTAATTGAAAAGGAGATATTCAAAATGAAAAATTTAAGAAATAGAAACTTTTTAACTTTGTTAGACTTCACACAAAAAGAAATGGAATTTTTACTTAATTTATCTGAAGATCTTAAACGCGCAAAATATGCAGGAATAGAACAACAAAAAATGAAAGGTAAAAATATCGCTCTACTTTTTGAAAAAGATTCAACACGCACTCGATGTGCATTTGAAACAGCGGCTTATGATCAAGGTGCACATGTAACATACCTTGGGCCAACAGGTTCTCAAATGGGTAAAAAAGAGTCTACCAAAGATACTGCTCGTGTTTTAGGTGGAATGTATGATGGCATAGAATATCGTGGATTCTCACAAAGAGTAGTTGAGGATTTGGCAAAATATTCTGGCGTTCCCGTATGGAATGGTTTAACAGATGAAGATCATCCTACACAAGTACTTGCTGATTTTTTAACAGCTAAAGAAGTATTGAAAAAACCATATAATGAAATTAACTTCACATATGTTGGAGATGGACGTAATAACGTTGCAAATGCCTTAATGCAAGGAGCAGCAATCATGGGCATGACTTTCCATCTTGTATGTCCTAAAGAACTAAATCCAACTGATGAATTATTAAATCGTTGTAATGATATAGCTGACAAAAACGGTGGTGAAATCCTTATAACTGACGATATTGATGAAGGTGTCAAAGGATCTGATGTAATTTACACAGATGTTTGGGTATCTATGGGTGAACCTGATGAAGTTTGGGAAAAACGTATCAAATTATTAGAACCATACCGTGTAACTAAAGAATTAATGAAAAAAACAGGTAATCCACATACAATTTTTGAACATTGCTTACCATCATTCCATGATACTGAAACAATAATCGGTAAACAAATTCAAGAAAAATATGGTCTAACTGAAATGGAAGTAACAAATGAAGTATTTGAAAGTGAACAATCAGTTGTTTTCCAAGAAGCAGAAAATAGAGCACATACAATAAAAGCAGTCATGGTAGCAACATTAGGAGAGTAAATGAAAGGAGGATATAAATATGTCTAAAATCGTCGTAGCTTTGGGTGGTAACGCTTTAGGACAATCGCCTAAAGAACAATTAGATTTATTAAAAAGTACATCTAAATCTCTAGTAAGTTTAATCGATAAAGGATACGAAATTGTAATTAGTCATGGTAATGGTCCACAAGTTGGAAGTATTAACTTAGGTTTAAATTATGCGGCGGAACACAAACAAGGTCCTCCTTTTCCTTTCCCTGAATGTGGTGCTATGAGTCAAGCTTATATTGGCTATCAGATGCAAGAAAGTTTACAAAACGAACTTCATTCAATGGGCATAGATAAAGAAGTTGTTACGCTAGTAACACAAGTTCAAGTTGCAAGCGATGATTCTGCTTTCAATAACCCTACTAAACCAATTGGATTATTTTATACAAAAGAGCAGGCTGATAAATTTACGAAAGAAAAAGGTTATACTTTTGTAGAAGATTCTGGACGCGGCTATCGTCGCGTTGTCCCTTCCCCACAACCTATAAGTATAGTTGAGTTAGATAGTATAGAAACATTAATCACTCATGGAACACTAGTTATCGCTGCCGGCGGTGGTGGAATTCCAGTAATTAAGGAAAATGAAGTTTATACAGGTGTTGATGCAGTTATTGATAAAGATAAAACGAGTGCTTTATTAGCAGCACATTTACAATCTGATCAATTAATCATATTAACTGCTGTGGACCATGTTTACATTAACTATGGAAAAGAAAACCAAAGAGGTCTCGATGAAGTGTCTGTGGATGAAATGAAAAAACATATCTCTGATGGTCAATTTGCTAAAGGAAGTATGCTCCCAAAAGTTGAAGCTGCACTTCAATTTCTTGAAAAAAATACTAAAGGCAGTGTTTTGATTACATCTCTAGCAGGATTAGGGGACGCTTTAGACGGTAAAATAGGAACATTAATTAAGAATTGAAATTATAATACTTTAGTTCAATTACCTTTATAAACAAAAGAGCCTATAATCCTAGGGCACTGAACCCTTAAAACGGGAACTTAATAAAAACACCATGTTCTAGGCTATTAATTCTCTGTATTTTACAGAGGATAAGTAGCCTAGTTTTTGTTGAATTCGATTATTATTATAGTTTTTAATGTACTTTTCGACAATATCTATTACAATATGATTAGAGCGATTAAGCTCATTATTGATGTAAAAAGTTTCAGACTTTAGCGAGGAATGGAAACTTTCTATCGGGGCGTTATCGGCAGGTGTTCCCTTTCGGGACATACTTCTGATAATGCCTTTTTCTTCGCACAATTGATAATAAGCATAAGATGTATAAACGCTGCCTTGATCACTATGTAATATACAACTCTCAGGTATATCGATTTGATTTAATGTATCATTAACTAAACTTTGGTCTTGTTTATCATCTATTTTATACGCCACAATTTCTCCGTTATAAATATCCATTATCGAAGATAAATACAACATAGAATGACCAAATGGTAAATAAGTAATATCGGTTGTTAATACTTCCATTGGACAACTCGCTTTAAATTGTCTTTGTAATAAATTGTCCGTTTTATAATACGGTTTACCTATTCTTGTCGTCTTTTTAGGTCTAACTCGGCAGTTTAAATGATGCTTCTGCATTATTCTCTGTACTCTCTTATGATTAATTGGTGATGTATAACATTGATTAATCAATGCTGTAATCTTACGATAACCGTAGGTATATTGTTTACCAACATGTTGTAAAAATCTATAACTTTCCCCATTTCGATACCATCGCCACCAAGTTTTCACTTGTGTTCTATTTCTAATATTTAATTCTTTCATAATTTCTTTTTTTGAAAATCCTGCTGCTTTCATTTCAACTGCTTTATACTTTGTTTCTACTGAATAAGAAACTCTTTTCATAGAAAAAAACGCCTCCGTATGATTCATTTTAATATGAATTCAACGAAAGTGTTTTTATATAATTCCCACTAATTGGGGTCAGTCTACATTATTGCTTGGCTTTCGTTTAATTTTATACTTATTTAATAGTTTAATACCTACTGTACAGAATAAACAGTACAGTTATGACGTGCTTTTCGTTGTGATTCTATTATATGTATAGTATTTGAACTTAAAGGGGGGGCTTTGAGGATTTATAGGTTTGACAGTTTTGAACTTAAGGCAAAATATGCGATACCCTGTATAAGCGATGTTTCTTCATTTAGACATAAGTTTTTCAAGTTTTAACTCAATATATATTTAAAATTTCTTTTGATTAGTAGATTTTATTATCAACTTCAATCATCTTACTAAAACACTCAATTTTTTCTTAAAGAAGATTTAGCGATAACTCTATTTGCTTCTGCTACTTTTTCAATTATCTTTTTCATATCTTCAATATTTTCATTGTTTAACTGATTACTTACTTTGTCCAATTCTAAAGCTAACTTTCCGAGACTGCTTCTTTGCTCACTTTCATAATAGTTATCATTAACGTCACATTCAATAAAATAATTTATAATATCTTGAGTATCCTTAATACTAACTTCTATATTTAACATTTGCTTACATCCACTTATTCAAAATTATTTTGTATCTTATATTTTTTAATTTTATTAGTGAGTAATGAAAAATCAAATTTTCTAATTTTCTGATTTACATTAATTTCAGATATCTTCTCAACTAATTTCTTATCAAACAAATTACCTATAATAGTATTTACTGCTTTTATTTTACTATCATATGGTTCACTATAATAATATTTATCGGTTTCGTATTTTATCGTTGAAAGTGGTTCTTTAATATTATCCTCATAACAAATTATGATTAAATTAATAGCATTTGAAAGCTGTAAAGCCACTTCATTATACTGTTTTCTTTGCCTATTAATATTTAAATTACCTTTATTCGTTACGCCCTGCAATTGATTACCTTCATTAATTACTTTAAACGGGTTAAATAAAGGTAATTTATCTTGATTTGATAATTTTAGTAAATCTTCAGCAATATGATAACCACAATTAAACGTACCTAAAACTTTTTTAGAATTACCTTTTAAGCTGTATGAAAAACAGTAATAGCTATCTGTCAGTATGCCGCCTTCACCGTCTTTCTTTTGACCTTCTAATAATTTTAAATGTGATATAGGTGTCACATCATATTTCGCATGAAATTTAAGTCTATTTTCATGACCTCTTAAATTCATACTTAAAAACCCCTTTATTTAAATTTGATACATTATTATTAATTAATCTGATTTTCACTCTTCATCTACTTACTCATATTTTTTACCATCACTTATGATACGCTTCTGCGTATCATTTAACGATGCGGTTTTGTTTTTTTACTTTCATTTAACTTAATAAACATCTTAACTTCCACACTATATATTTATGATTTTAATTTATGTTACAATTTATTTAAAATTATAAAAGAGGAAGTATATCGTTGAAATTTAGATATGATGATTTTCAAAATTTTTACACCTTATTAGATCAAGAGCCAAGTGAAATAGACGAATTTAAAATTAATATGGATTTTGTAAATCCGTTCGCTTTGATTTTACCTGCTTCATTTATTTATGAGCAAGGAATTAATGTTCATAAAATTGCTAAAAATCCATTTAAAAATAGTGTAAACTCATATGCTGAACATATGAATTTTTTTGAATGGCTTAATGGTTTAGAAGGAACTACTATAAACATAAAAGATAATTATTATCCAATACTAAGACAAGACTTAAAAAATTACATTAGAAATCGAAATAACGTAGTAGAAATTACTGCTAAAAATATCTCAGACATAGTCAGTGACGATGAAACCTTAACTGAATTATTAAATTACGCTCTATCTGAAATACTTAGAAATATACCCGAGCACTCAGAATGCTCTAAAAGTTGGATATGCGTTCAAAAATGGGATCATATAGATTACTTTGAAATAGAAGCAGCAATTGTCGATTACGGTGTGGGCATTGTAACAAATACTAAAAAAAAATACCCAACGAAAAGTGATGAAGAGTTACTACAAAAAGTTATGACTCCTGGATTCACTACTTCTGATTATGAAATAAGAAGCTATGAAAGTGATTATTATCAAAATAGTGGATTCGGTTTATATATTGTTTCAAATATTTGTAAAAATCTTAATGGTGAATTTGTTATTTTATCGAACAATTTGTTGTATGAACTTACACCTCAAAACAAAAATTTCACACAAAATAGATTTAATTTTCCGGGTACTGCAATTAAAATGAAATTTCAAATTCCTAAAGTCAATCTAAATACAAAGGAGCTTATTGACAATATAGTAGCAGAAGGAGAAAAAATTGCTCAGCAAAAAGATGATACTAAAAAAGTTGCGTCCAAAAGATCTAAATCGTTAAAATTATGATTTAAATCGAATCAACTTATATTAATCAGATTTATTTTTAATAGTTAAATTTATTTATTAATTTAACTTACTAAATAGCAGTGTTAATACTATTTAATATTGAGTGTATTACGATTAATAACATTTAGCTTCCCTATATTGTAAAGTAATCTTATATTTATCAATTTCCGTTTTCCGATGTGATAGTACTTCCTTTTTCAGTTACTAATACATTCATATTTAATGACTTATTCATTGATAAAAAGTAAAATAACATCTATTTAATATAAAAATTATGAATATTTTTAATTATGCCTAATACATACTCGTATAGATATTAATAAGATAGATAATACCATATCATTTCTTGTTAATTTTTGATTAATTAACTAAGGGGGTAATATCAATGTTTAAATTTAAAAATAACGAAATGCAGTTAATTAAATCAGTGGTTCAATTTTTTAATATGGCTTCTGAACATTTAAAATTTGAAGAAGAAATATTAATTAACTCAAACAGAATGATAAGTGCACCTTTTGTTACTAGTAGAATGAGGATTGAAATAAAGGAAGATTTTAATAAGGTAATTAAACAGTATGGTACATATGCTGGTTCCGTATTAATACTTAATCGATTATTTGACGCTTTATACGATTTTTTAAAGTATAAATACCATAAAGAACTGCTCAACGAACAATTTGACGAGATTAAAGAGGAAATTATATCGCGTTTTATTAAAAATGAACGTGTTACCTCTTATTTGAAATACTGTCTATACAAAGATGATTTAATTCAAATAAGTGAAAAAGAAAGTAAAAATTTGAATGTAGCTAAAGCCTTTGGTACACATTCAAGACCATTAAAAAAGCGCTTTAATTTAAAACCTATTGAAAATAAGATGGAATCGATTGAAGCAAAACTAAAACAGTTAGAACATGTTAATAAAAACATCGATGAAATATATAATAAATATGAAAGTGTCAAATTAAGCAAACTTACTGAATATTTAGCCGATTCTAGTCGATTCAATCCAAATAAAAAGTCTTTTAAAGATATCAAATTTAAGCGAAAGGATATTATGAAAAGCTATTATGCATCTATGAAAAGTTACTCTGATTCTAAATCTCAAATTGAATTACCTACTGAAAAAGAGTTGAATAAAGATGTTTCTAATTTATTGAAGCACGTTAAGAAAGAAAAAGATCATAATTTTAATGAATCTTTTTATACATTCAATGACACATTGTTAATCATTACTTATTGTATGATAAACCGTACGGTACCTACCAATAATTATTGGCTATTATTAAAACATAGCCAACATGTCTTATCTCAATTCTATTTGCCAGAAAAATTAACAAAACATACACCATCAGATAAAATAATTGATATATTACTTACTTCTAATATAGATAAAAACAACATTAATAAAGATTTTTCTGAGGTAGTAGAACTACTCTCAGACTTTATTCCTAAACACTTAATCATGATGAAAGACGATTGTATTAGGGATTTAAATAAATTTTCACCTGAAGATTATAAATATGACAGTAATTTAGTATTTCATTTTGAAATCAATCCATCTTACTATCCCTTACATCAAGTTTTCAAAGATTTTTACATATATTACTTTAAAGGCTTCAACGATTTGAGAACACTTACAAACTATATTCGGAATCTTGTAAAAACGAAAATGTTTAGTAGTTACACTAAAAACAAACATTTCGACATATTTAAATTCAACGATTCCTTATATAATACAATTGAGGGATTTAAATTCAAAGATATAGAAACTGCTAACAACATTAACACGCCTAAATCTCTACATTATTCTCAGCAGAGGAATTTATCTAATAGTCTGGAATCCATAAGGTATATACATTCCAACAGTACATTCTCTTTATTCGACGACATTAATTTCTTGGATATCTATCAACTAAAAATAATAAGTTCTCGTCAAAAATAGGTAATGTGTAACTTTTTTATTATCATTGCAATTGACTGTTATATCAGTAAAAAGGATTCCAAATTTCACGTAATATTACCTATATACTTTTCTTAGCGCAAACACTTCTTCAACGTAGTGTTTGCGCTATTTGTTTCTCTTCTTTTCTTAAACTAACAATGTGAAAAATTAAATCGTCATATGACTAGCTTCGTTATATGATTTGAACATAGAACGACAGTGAATTACATCATCGTAAATTTTAAAAGCTTTGAAAGCTATGAAAGGAAGTTGAAATAAAGTGAGAAAAAAGTCTTATAAGCAAAATATGCTATATGAAGCTGCAAAGACTCTTACTAAGTATATCCAGCCAAATGTAGAGTACGAGTTTAATGATTTAAAGATTGAAATACTGAAGACACCTGAATTTGAAAATATTCAAATTCCAACTAACGACCAAAGAGAAGCTGGACGTCGTTATAGTTATTGGGTAAAAAAGTGTCCAGATGCAAATGTTATTATACACAATCGTAAGTCAAATGGACACTTAGTTTACCGTAAAACAGGGCCAACTCTATACAATAACAGCAACCCTTCGAAAGGAGGTGATTGCTAATGAGTTACACATTGTTTGAAATTGGCCCATTTGCTTTAGATTCCTTCGGTTGGAAAGAAACGATACCACCTAAAAAAGATGGTGACAGTGAAAAAGTGGTTAGAATGGCTAGCCCTATTATTGTTAATGCAAGATTTTCTGATCCAATTACTGGTGTTGAAAAGTTGATTATTACTAACAACAATTGTAAAAAAGACATTTTTGAGTCTGATATCTTAACAACACGAAACTTACCTTCTTTAATTAAATATGGCTACAGTGTTAACGAGAAGTATATTAGATCATTGAGTTATGCCTTGCAATTGATGCGAGATAGATTACCACTTTCTGAATTATATGAGGGTGTAGGTATACTAGAGACACCTTTTGGCTACTTGATATCGCTAGATAAAGTTCTCAAATCTATTCAATTTAATCAGTCCTCACCTTCATACCCTATTGTAGATAGTGCTTATGACTTAACTCCTAAAGGTACATTTGATAATTGGTTTAACATGTATATTGACGAGGTTAAAGGTCATCTTCTTTTAGAATTGGCAGTCATATTTGGGATTTCTGCCTTAGTGACAAGTTTTCTGAAGCATAAACATGAAATCGAATTTGCAGGAATTCTCTTTAGTTTTACAGGTCAATCCTCAACCGGTAAGTCAACCGCAGCTGCTTTAGCTGTATCAGTCGCTGGTAACCCTACTAAAGGTAATGAAACTCTTTTTAGAAGTTGGAATGCCACACGTAACGCACTTGAAGGTTATTTGAGTAACAATTATGGCGTTCCTATAGTATTTGATGAGCTTTCATCTACGACACTTAGAGATACCACGGGTTTGTTATATTCCATCGCTGAAGGTCAAGGTCGTCAACGTTCAAACGTTCATGGAGAAGTTAAAACGCCTAAGAATTGGGGTACTTCTGTCATTTCAACATCAGAATACAGTATTTTTAATGATTCAGCTCAAAACGATGGATTACGTGTAAGAACCATCGAGATTAATGAACAATTCACTACAAATGCGACCAATGCTGACAATATTAAAAAAGCTGTAGCACTAAACTATGGTCATGTTTTACCGTTAGTAGCTAAATATCTTATAAATCGTGAAGATGAAGTTATTCAATAGTTTTACAAGGAAGTAGATTGGTTTGAAGCTAAATTGAAAGATGAAACAAACAATACAGGTATTCGTATGTTTAAGCGTTATGCAGTCATTACAACATCTGCGAAAATATTAGGTCGTGTTTTATCTACAGATATTGATATCGCTAATATAAGAGACTACTTTATTGATTATCATACTCATACAGTCTCTGAACGCTCATTAGCTGATAAAGCTATTGATGTCATCATTCAATTTGTGGCACAAAACAGAGGTAAGTTTTCAGATGAAGGTGCTTTGAAAAATATGTTTGAGAACTATGGATTAATCTCATTAAAAGATGACCATATCGAAGTAAAAATGATTGCGAACGTTTTTAAACAGATGCTAAACAATCATCAATTTCAAGATGTTAATAATGTTGTCAACGCCTTAAGAGATAAAGGTTTCATATTAGCTGACCGTGGACGCCAAACAACTAAAAGAAGTGTCAAAGATAATAGCGGTAAAAAACAATCACTTGTATTTTACCATCTAAAATTAGATGTAGAGTTTGCATCTATCCTCGGATTAACTAAAGATAAGTCGTTACTTCAAAATTGGACACCGTCAAATGATAACAAAGCTGCGAAAGAACTTTTTAAATCCGCTAATGAAGGTATAGGCCTTTCAGGAGTTCACGAAGATTTCTAATTGTCTTTATCATACAACTGTGAAGCATCAAACTGAATAATCGACGTATTGAAGATAGAACAAATAACGGAGTGAAAAACATGGATGAACTTATCGAGATATTAGCCGATTTGGTAATTGAAGAAATCAATCAAACGAATGACTAATATGGACGCCCAACATCTCATTGATGTTGGGCTTATATATCAATTCATCCATAAATATATATTATCACTGTGAAAGGAGGAGCCGATATGAAACAAGTCATAGGCTATTTACGTCAAAGTACGATGAAACAACAATCTCTTGCAGCACAGAAACAAGCTATCGAAGCAATAACCGAAAAACATCATATTCAACATATCAACTTTTATAGCGACAAACAATCAGGACGCAAAGATAATCGTAGTGGGTATCGACAAATAACACAATTAATTCAACAAGGACAGTGTGACATATTATGCTGTTATCGTCTTAATAGGTTGCATCGTAATTTGAAAAATGCATTAAAACTCATCAAATTATGTCAAACATATCGTGTTCATATCTTAAGTGTGCATGATGGTTATTTTGATATGGATCAAGCTTTCGACCGATTCAAGCTTAATATTTTTATCAGCTTGGCCGAACTTGAATCAGATAACATTGGAGAACAAGTCAGAAATGGGCTTCAAGAAAAAGCAAAGCAAGGTCGATTGATTACAACCCATGCGCCCTTTGGTTACGAATATCACAACGGAACATTCATCATCAATCAAAATGAGTCACCAACGGTAAAGGCTGTATTCAATTATTACATTAAAGGTCATGGTTATAAGAAAATTGCACAGTTATTAGAAGAAGATAACACGTATATCAATCGACAACCCTATCAAGTTCGTAACATTATTATCAATCCTAATTATTGTGGTCGTGTCAACAATCAATATGGTCAATTCGACAATATGTTTCCTTCTATTGTTTCCACAAGTATATATGAGCAAGCGCAGAGACTTCGATTGCAAAAACAAACCAAACAGACACCTTCGGATAATCAACTCAAACAAAAAATCAAATGCCCATGTTGTAATGCAACACTTACAAATATGACCATTAGAAAAAAGAATCATACATTACGTTACTACGTCTGTCCTAAAAACATGAATGCTTCACGCTTTGTCTGTGATTTTAAAGGCATCAATGCACAAACACTTGAAGATAAAGTATTAGAAGTGTGCCGAGACTTTTATCAAAATCAACGCATCTACACAAAAATTAAAAGTGCGATTGACAAACGCATCAAAAGACAAAGAAACATAGAAAAACATCACACATTGACTCAAAAACAACTGATAGAAAAGTTGGCACAAGGCATCATTGATGCAGAAACGTTCAGAGAACAAACGCAATCATTACGTCAACAACCGCAACGCACTACATCTATCAATGGGCATCAAATACAAAACACCATTCAAAATATTATTCAAAAACGTTTCACGTTAAACATGCTGTATCCCTACATTGATGAAATTCTTATCACAAAAAGTAAAACACTAATGGGTATCTATTTCAAAAATGAACCCTTAAACATCGTCAATCAAACAACGCAATCGTCAATTGCATAAATGAAGAAAGGATGAAACATAATGCAACAACTTAAAACAAAACGTGTCGGTATCTATGTACGTGTTTCAACAGAAATGCAAAGCACAGAAGGTTATAGTATCGACGGACAAATCAATCAAATCAAAGAATACTGTGACTTCCATCATTTTGAAGTTAAAGATATATACGCTGACCGTGGTATTTCAGGTAAATCTATGAATCGACCTGAGCTCCAACGTATATTGAAGGATGCGAAAGATGGCTATATCGACTGTGTTATGGTCTACAAAACAAACCGATTAGCTCGTAATACATCTGATCTTCTCAAAATTGTCGAAGATTTACACAAACAAAATGTCGAATTTTTCAGTTTGTCAGAGCGTATGGAAGTCAATACTTCTTCTGGTAAACTCATGTTACAAATACTTGCGAGTTTCTCAGAATTCGAACGTAATAACATTGTCGAGAATGTATTTATGGGTCAAACGAGACGTGCCCAAGAAGGCTATTATCAAGGTAACTTGCCGCTGGGCTATGACAAAATACCTAATAGTAAACATGAACTGATGATTAATCAACATGAAGCTAATATTGTGAAATATATATTCGAGTCCTATGCCAAAGGACATGGCTATCGTAAAATAGCCAATGCATTAAATCACAAAGGCTATGTCACTAAAAAGGGTAAACCTTTTAGTATTAGTTCTATCACATATATATTAGCTAACCCATTCTATATCGGCAAAATTCAATTTGCGAAATACAAAGATTGGAGTGAAAAACGTCGTAAAGGGCTGAATGATAAACCAGTGATAGCTGAAGGTAAGCATTCCCCCATTATTAATCAAGATTTATGGGATAAAGTACAAATGCGTAAAAAACAAGTCAGTCAAAAACCCCAAGTCCATGGCAAAGGAACGAATCTGCTTACAGGCATTATTCACTGTCCTCAATGTGGCGCACCTATGGCAGCAAGCAATACCACGAATACACTTAAAGACGGGACCAAGAAACGTATTCGTTACTATTCATGTAGTAATTTTCGGAACAAGGGTTCCAAAGTATGTTCGGCAAACAGTGTAAGAGCTAATGTGATTGAAGATTATGTGATGAAGCAAATACTCGAAATAGTCAAAAGTGATAAAATCATTGAACGTGTTGTAGCACGTGTTAACCAAGAAAATCAAGTTGATTGTGCGTCACTTCATCACGATATCGCTTATAAGCAACAACAATATGATGAAGTACAAATCAAACTAAATAACTTGATTAAAACCATCGAGGATAATCCGGACTTAACATCAGTAATCAGACCAAGTATTCAAAAATATGAAAAGCAACTCAATGACATTACGTATCAAATCAACCAACTCAAAAATCAACAAAATGAAGATAAGACTTTATTTGATGCCAAAGAAATCAGTAAACTATTACAACACATCTTTCATGATATTAAGCACATAGAAAAATCTCGACTCAAAGCATTGTATCTATCAGTGATTGATCGCATTGATATTAAAAAAGATGGTAATCATAAAAAACAATTCTATGTCACACTCAAACTTAATAACGAAATCATTAAACAACTTTTCAATAATAAACAACTCGACGAAGTGCATCTCAGCACTTCGTCTTTATTTTTGCCCCAAACACTATATCTTACTATTTAGCTAATAGAATCATTGTTATAACAATAATTTTCACTATATTCTTTCGCTTATTTTATCTAACTATTTTCAAGAATTGCTCTTTATCAATTTCAATAACACTTATCTAATGAAACAGTTATTGTCGTAATTTTTTCATAACTATACGATGCTTATATTGAAATTGCTAAAGAACATCCCACAATGATTTTTTACCGGGAATTGAATGGGATTTGCTTACTCGATGAAGCAGAAGGATTGTGCATGCACAATCCCAAAATCCCGTTATTCTTTATTAATAAATAATATATATAAGGAAGTAGTGACCCAACACGATCATATTAATACTTATAAAATAATGAGTTGATTGTTCGTCAAAATGAGTGGGATTACGGGATTTCCTTGTTACACCAACATTTATCACGGGTTTTTGATTGGAATTTCCTCATATTATCAACGGGATCCGTAATAAATGACAAATCAAATATATATTATCTCAATGATGTATATGAACTACATCACTATCACACTATCTAGGAGGCAATGATATGAAAACAACTACTCAAGAACTCAAACAATATATAACTCGTCTATTCCAACTATCAAACGAAGAATCATGGGAATGTGAAGTACTAGATGAAGTAGCAGAAAATATTCTACCCCCACGCTTTGTTGATGGTTCCCCCCTTACTCATCTCACACTCGAAACCTACACTTACTACAACAATGAACTACATGACCTAAGTATCTACCCATTTCTTATGTATGCCAACAACCAACTTATCAGTGTCGGGTACTTAAACCATTTTGATATGGACTTTCTATACCTCACAGATACTAAAAATACGATTATCGATGAACGTCATTTACTAAAACAAGGAGAGAATGACCATGAATAATTGGATCAAAGTCGCACAAATATCTGTTATAGTCATTAACGAAGTGATTGACATCATGAAAGAAAAGCAAAATGGAGGAAAATAGTATGCAAATCAATCGATATATCACAAGAGGCATTAGTGAACACTTATCTCTAGACCTTCAAATCTTACTTTGGAACATGGTAAAAGAACGGGACAATCAACCTCATACAGATTACCTACACATTTTTAGACTGCAAGAAGATGAGAATATACTCTCAATCACACATGAACAAGAACAACCTGCATACAAATTGGAATATCACTATACAAACTATGAAAAAAATCAAAACGCATTACCTAAGAAAGTCTACGTCATTCGTGAAGATGACGTGGACACTTTTTATTATGTAATGCTTTTGCCAGAAGAATATTAAAAGGAGTAACAAATATGAATACAATCAAAAGTACGATACACACAGAAGCCATTTTTAGCGATGATGAACAACACCGATACTTACTCAAGAAAACTTGGGATGAAAAGAAATCCGCATGTACAGTAATAACGATGTACCCCCATTTAGATGGTGTATTATCACTCGACCTCACAACTGTTCTTATCCTCAACCAATTAGCGAATTCTGAACAATATGGCACTGTATATCTTGTAAATCTATTTTCGAATATTAAAACACCCGAAAATCTTAAACATATCAAAGAACCATACGATGAGCATACAGACATTCACTTGATGAAAGCGATAAGCGAAAGTGACACAGTCATTCTAGCCTATGGCGCCTATGCGAAGCGGCCTGTTGTCGTTAAACGTGTTGAGCAAGTGATGGAATTGTTAAAACCACATAAAAAGAAAGTGAAACGACTCATTAATCCAGCCACCAATGAAATCATGCATCCACTTAACCCTAAAGCACGTCAAAAATGGACTTTGAAATAAAGGAGGATTATCTATGAACCATGAAACCACGCAATCAGACTGGCGAACGGTTGCTAATTGCTTAGCATCGCAAAATAATATTTCAATTGTAAAAGGACTAGTACATCATTTCGCAGCAATTAAAGATGAGGAAATACTTGATAGCATCTATGATGATTTTATGAATGATGATTCTATAACAACGGTACTTAACAATGATTTACATGCAATTATTAACCAATATCTATTAAAATGAATATCATACTACTTACAATAAAAATAGAGCATCCTTCACTTAGCGGTGAGGGATGCTCTATTATTTATTTTTTATTGTTACTATTGACGTATTTATTCTTAATATAAACAAATATGAGAATTTTATAGATTTCATAGTAAGAGTAATAAATCGAGAATAATAAGAAAATGAGAATTAATATGTGATGAATTGTTAAAAAAAGTGTTCACAGTGATGATGACTTATTCGTTATTTATATTTATAATGCAAATATATATGAAAATTTTGGGAGTGGAATTATGAAACTAAGAGCATTAGAATATAGTGATTTACTTTTTGTTCATGAATTAAATAATGAATATTCTATTATGTCTTATTGGTTTGAAGAGCCTTATGAATCCTTAACGGAACTTCAACATTTATTTGATAAGCATTTATTAGATGAATCGGAAAGACGTTTTATTGTTGAAGATGAAAATCAAGTCGTAGGTATTGTTGAATTAGTAGAAATTAATTACATCCATCGTAATTGTGAAATACAAATAATTATTAAACCTGAGTTCAGTGGTAAAGGTTATGCAAAATTCGCATTCGAAAAAGCGATAATTTATGCATTCAATATTTTAAATATGCACAAGATCTATCTATATGTTGATGCAGATAACAAAAAAGCTATTCATATATACGAGTCACAAGGATTTAAAACAGAAGGATTACTCAAAGAGCAATTCTACACTAAAGGTAAATATAAAGATGCCTATTTTATGTCATTATTGAAATCTGAATATATTTTGTAGTATAAAAGATAACTCATATATTCATTTAGGTAGGTTCAAACCTGAATTACTTCTAATAAAATTAAAACGGACTTCTCGCGAATGTCTGTAAGAGGAATAAATTCTTGATAAAATCTACGAGGATTTTATGGATGATGACGCTGTAACAACGGTACTTAATAACGATTTGCAAACAATTATTAATGATTATCTATCAGAATGAAGCTTATATTAATTTCAACAAAAATAGAGCATCCTTCACTTTGCGGTAAGGGATGCTCTATTAATTTATTTTTTCATTTAAAAATATTAGTTAATAACCTTTTCAACGACTCTTTTTGTTGCTTTTCCATCATCTAATAAACAGAATTTATTATAAAATAATTCGTATCTCTCTTTATAATTATTATTTATAACCTCAATATTTTTGGTTCTGTTGCAAAGTTGAATTTATAGTATA
>NZ_KV831326.1:0-1921 GCF_001837075.1 Staphylococcus sp. HMSC063F05 | reverse complement strand
ATTCGCTTGTTGACTCACTATCTGAATCTGATTCGCTTGTTGATTCGCTGTCTTCAAAGTAGCCATTATCTATAGTGAAATCATCGTGATCAGTAATTGTTACATGAACTTCTTCACCATCAGCATCTTTAGCATCATCATTACCTGAGTTAGTTGATGTTTGAGTAAGACCCTCTGGTTTATCAAAATGAACTATGTAATCTCCACTATCTAATTCATCAAAACGATACTTACCATTTTCATCAGTTTCAGTTGTTTTTAATACGTTACCTTCACTATCTTTTAAAGTAACTTTTACACCTTGAATTCCTTTTTCATTTTCATCTTGATAACCATCTTTATTTGAATCAAACCATACATAGTCACCTAAACTATATTTAGAAGTTGTCTTATAGAAGCCACTATCTAGCGTCCAGTTATCCCCATCTTGAATTACTCCAACAGTACTTAAACCATTTGAATCCACTTCAGAGTTAGTACCTTGATAAGCTTTTGTTGCTGTGTATCCTTCTGGCGTTTTAAAATTAATAACATAGTTACCATTAGGTAAATCTTTAAATTCATATTTACCTTCAGAATCTGTCTTTGTAGTTTCTATAGTGCCGTTAGGACGCGTAAGTGAAACTTCTACTCCTTCTATGCCTCTTTCCTCATCATCTTGGATACCATTTTTATTTGTATCTTCCCATACATAGTCTCCTAAGTTATAAAGTTTTTCATCTCCTCTAGCAACCCCATTTGCGCCTAATCGTTCAACAGTATTATCATGAGCATAAAAATCAGTTGTACCTTCAGCATTCTCATTTTCCATGATTACACGTGTACGTAAATCTTTGCTAGAGTTTGAATCAATTTTAGATGTAACTTTAACGATATATGGATGATCGATATGCCCAAAGTCAATTTGTGCTTTCTTATCACCTATTTGATCAATCTTATATTGATCAGTGACATTTTCAAGGTCTTTTTCATTAACATAGAAACTTGGAGTAACATTGTCTGAAGATTTAGCATCTAATATTTCAATGTTAGAGTAGTCTGGATTTAATAAAGTACTACTATCATTTACATCCTCTTGATAGCCTTGAATTGTTAAGCGTGTATTATAGCTATCTTCAGATTTTGGATTTACATAGATATATTGAGTATAATCATGTGATCCTACGTTAAACAAATCAGCTTTAGTAATCAATGAACTAGCATTAGCAATTACATGCCCCTCATTGTAGTTGTTATAAACAACCTCTATTGGTTTAGTAACAGTTTTATCTGCAACATTATAAATTAAGTCATAATCTCCACTTGTTTTAGCATTTTTTCTATCAATAAATTGTGGAATTTCAAATTGTCCTTTAATATTCTCTTTTTTATTTACATAGTCAGTAAATGTGTACACTAATTTTTTAGTTTCTGTATCATAAACACCATTTGCTACAACTTGCTCCCCATCATTGATAGTAGGATAAATTTTATTGTTTGCTGCTTTATAGTCTGCAATACCATTGAAATCAGCATATTCCGGCATATCTACTGTAAAGTAGTCGCCTTTATTGACTTTACCATCCACTTCGAATGATACACTTGTTGAAAAACTATGCCCATTGTTCGGTTCAACATAATCTTTATCAATATCTACTGAATTGACCTTAATTGAATCATTAACATTTTTTCCTTGCTTCTGAGCTTGTGAATTATCAGACGAACCCCCAGAAGGTGAATCAACTGAGCGTGTGTTTGTTGATGTAGTTGGCGCTGCATAAGTTACATAATTATCCTCATTAGAAGTAGATGATTTGTCATTATCTGTTTCTTGTTTAGAATTGTTTATTACCTCAGAGTTAACCTCTGGATTTGATATCGAATTGTCTGAACTATGTTCTTTTGATAGTGCTTCACTTGTTGCTTCATTGCTTGGCACTTC
>NZ_KV831325.1:204449-223400 GCF_001837075.1 Staphylococcus sp. HMSC063F05 | reverse complement strand
ATATTGTAGAAACAATTCTAGAGACTGAATTCAGACATCATCGTGATGCAATATCATACCATCCAAAAATAATGTTAAAAGTAGTTTTATATGCCTATACCCAATCTGTGTTTTCAGGACGTAGATAGAAAAAATACTTAATGATAATATTCGAATGATGTGTCTATCATAAAATCAAAAGCCTTCTTATATAACAATTAATCGATTCAAAAGCAAATAAAAAAATAATGAAAAAATATAATTGGGAATATTTTAAAGTCCAAATTATTAAAAAGTTTTCAGAACCAAAAACAAAAAGCATCTACAGTCAAGAAAAATTGATGTGGAGCCTGTTTTTGGATTTATGAAGGCTATTTTGGGTTTTACTCGAATGTCCGTTCGAGGGATAAATAAAGTCAAAAGAGAACTAGGATTTGTGCTAATGGCACTTAATATAAGAAAAGTAACAGCTCAACGAGCTGAAAATAATCAAAAAAATAATAAAAAAGACAATTTCTATATAATTTCAATAGAAATTGTCTTTTTTATTTATCTTGGAACTTTAAGTCCCACACTCTTTATTTATGTGAGATAGTTTGAAATTTCCAATATATCATTTTAATCTCGTTTGCTTTGTTTAGGTGTATCGAGTCTACTTTTACAATCATCGCACATGAAAGTGCGTATAGGATTATTTTTTAAGCGTTTAGCCTCGACTGTATGTTCATCAATAAAAACTTTAGTATCGCAAATAATACATTGAACCTTTCTCATATTAAATCACCTCTATATGTGTGACATACTTAAATTGATGAGAGTATCCTTCTTCAGGAATATATATGAAACTATCAACAGCATTATCACTATATAAACGTTTGCCATTACTAGAAAATTGAAAGAACAAATAAGGTAATAAGTCCATGGGTACATTGATGGAATAATCTTTATTAGAAAGTTTTATTGTGCTAGCATTTTCCATAGGTTCGGCGTTTTTGAAAAATGGTGTCATATTTATCACAAATGTTTCATCTAAAACCGATCGTTTTTTATATTTAATTTCAGAATCAAGCGTTGGTGGATTTGTTTGTCCTTCTAAAATAGCACGGTTCCATTCCTTGTTATCATCAAAGTTGATGGGTCTAGTACCATCAAATACCCCACGTTCTAAATCATCAATAGTAACTTTTCTATCGTCAAATATCCAAGTCGTACTATCCAATGAAATAGGGAAATTGACTGCTCCTTTTATTTGAATCATAAATGCCCACTCCCTAAATTTTTATCTTTCATTATTTTAACATAGAATCGCTTTCACTTAATTTAAATTCGCTTGCTTTTTAACATTCAGTAGGATAAACTTCTATTGTGAAGATATTAATTGAAACGATAGGGGGAATATGTCATGTCTAACCAATCGAAGTTAAATAGTGCGGCATATGACCAATTGAATAAAGATGCAGACAGAATATTACATCTAATTAAAGTTCAAATGGATAACTTAACTTTACCTTCTTGTCCACTTTATGAAGAGGTTTTAGATACTCAAATGTTTGGTTTACAAAAGGAAGTTGATTTCGCAGTTCAACTTGGATTAGTTGATAAAGAAGATGGTAAGCAATTAATGTTAAGACTTGAAAAAGAACTTTCTAAATTGCATGAAGCATTTACGAATGTTTAAATTTTTTATTTGTAATTAATTGTAAAAATAATGTATTCACTAAGTTGACGGTATGCATAATGTATTATGTTTAAAGAAAATATTGATAGATGATTAATTGTACGAGTCAATCATCGCATAAATGACTGAGTTGATATTAATTCTTATATCTTTCTCGGTCTTTTTTGTTGTAAGATTTAAAAGTGAAATTGATTTGAAAGAAGCCTAAAAACGCTCACTTCTTTCAAAAATTGTTAAAGTAAATTTAAATCATGGGTTTTAAAGGTAAATCTATTTGTTTATATTTGTTTAATAGATACGTTGAAGTATATAATAGATAAGAACGCTTTTTAGTAGCGATGTGTTTTATTAAGTCAACAAAGAGATAAATTTTAATCATTTAGTATTGGAAGATCTAGTATATGAAAAATTTTAAAAATATAATGCGATATATTGGAAAGACTTCTAAATTTATCGATTATCCATTGTTAATAACTTATGTTGTCCTCTGTTTGATTGGATTAGTAATGGTTTATAGCGCAAGCATGGTTGCAGCTACAAAAGGTACGTTAACCGGGGGAGTACCAGTTTCCGGAACATACTTCTACAATCGACAACTTTTATACGTTATCATGAGCTTTGTTATCGTATTTTTTATGGCTTTTATTATGAATGTTAAAGTATTAAAAAAGCCTAATGTTCAAAAAGGTATGATGATTGGTATTTTTATACTTTTACTACTAACATTAGTAATAGGAAAAAATATCAATGGTTCTAAAAGTTGGATTAACTTAGGGTTCATGAACTTACAAGCTTCGGAGTTATTGAAGATTTCAATAATTCTATACATACCATTTATGATTGAAAAGAAGATGCCTGCGGTGAGGCATAATATAAAATTAATATTAGGACCAATTTTGTTTGTTGTAACTTGTTTGATACTTGTTCTTTTTCAAAAAGATGTTGGTCAAACAATGCTGATTGTGATCATATTCTTCTCAATTATTTTTTACTCAGGTATCGGTGTGCAGAATATGTTAAAATGGGGCGCTTTGGTAGCTATTGGTTTTATCATCGTAGCTACATTTATGTTCATGTTAGATATGGTTCCAAGTTATTTGCAAGCACGTTTTAGTACGTTAACCAATCCATTTAGTCAAGAATCAGGCACAGGATATCATATTTCTAATTCTCTTTTGGCAATTGGCAATGGTGGGTTGTTCGGACGTGGTCTAGGAAATAGTATTATGAAGCTTGGTTATTTGCCAGAGCCACATACAGACTTTATATTTGCTATTATTTGTGAAGAGATGGGATTAATCGGTGGCTTAATCGTTTTAATTTTAGAGTACTTTATTGTATATCGCGCTTTCCAACTTGCTAATAAAACGCAATCGTATTTTTATAAATTAGTTTGCGTTGGGATAGCTAGTTATATCGGAAGCCAAACATTCGTAAATATCGGTGGTATTTCTGCTACAATTCCACTTACTGGTGTACCGTTACCATTTATTAGTTTTGGTGGTTCATCGATGATTAGTTTAAGTATAGCTATGGGATTACTACTTATTACAGCAAAACAGATAAAACAAGATGATAAACGACTGAAACAACGTAAGGTAGATATTAAACGTCGATATAATTAATTAAATAGTATATAAAATTTTAATATTAAGTTTAGACTATAGCCCAAGATGAATGTAAATTATTCCTCTTGGGCTTTTCATATCATAATGTTTGGTATAGTTAGTCACTACTCATTATCATAATTTAAGATTCTGTAAATATGCATACTTTAACTAGCGTCATTCGTATATAGATGATAATATTAAATTATTAACATTTATAAGTTTTCTTGTAATTGACTGACAACTTAACTTACACATAGTGTAGTCAGTTTGAACTAATTTATTTAATTAAATGTTACAAATTGATAAATGATATGATTCTTTCATGAATTACTATAGAATTATTCAAACATTTGAGATAAAATTTTATTATCTAATTATTTAGAAAATTCGTAACATTCTAAGGAGTGTCTTGGCTTTTGAAACAAATAAAGAAATTACTTGTTGCTAACCGTGGTGAAATCGCCATTAGAATTTTTAGAGCGGCAGCAGAATTAAATATCAGTACAGTAGCAATTTATTCTAATGAAGATAAAAGTTCGTTACATAGATATAAAGCAGATGAATCCTATCTAGTTGGAAGTGATTTAGGACCTGCTGAAAGTTATTTGAATATCGAACGTATCATCGAAGTAGCTCTTCGCGCAGGTGTCGATGCAATTCATCCTGGGTATGGTTTTTTAAGTGAAAATGAACAATTTGCACGCCGATGTGCTGAGGAAGGCATTAAATTTATAGGTCCGCATCTTGAACATCTAGACATGTTTGGAGATAAGGTTAAGGCTAGAACAACTGCTATTAACGCTAACTTACCTGTAATCCCGGGTACAGATGGTCCTATTGAAAGTTTTGAAGCTGCAGAACAGTTTGCTAATGAAGCAGGTTACCCACTTATGATTAAGGCCACAAGCGGTGGCGGTGGTAAAGGTATGCGAATCGTTCGTGAATCAAGCGAATTAGAAGACGCTTTCCATCGTGCGAAATCAGAAGCCGAAAAGTCATTTGGTAATAGCGAAGTTTATATCGAAAGATATATTGATAATCCAAAGCATATAGAGGTTCAAGTTATTGGTGATGAATTCGGGAATATCATTCATTTGTATGAAAGAGATTGCTCCGTACAACGACGTCATCAAAAGGTTGTTGAAGTTGCACCTTCAGTAGGTCTTTCTAACAAATTAAGAGAGCGAATTTGTGATGCCGCAATTCAACTGATGGAAAATATAAAATACGTCAACGCTGGAACAGTAGAATTTTTAGTTTCTGGGGATGAATTTTTCTTCATTGAGGTTAATCCACGTGTTCAAGTTGAGCATACAATTACTGAAATGATTACTGGTATAGACATTGTGAAAACGCAAATTTTAGTTGCTAATGGAGAATCGTTATTTGGAGATAAAATCTCTATGCCACAGCAAAATGAAATTCAAACATTAGGGTATGCGATACAATGTCGTATAACAACTGAAGATCCTACTAATGATTTTATGCCAGATTCTGGCACAATTATTGCATATCGATCAAGTGGCGGTTTTGGTGTGAGACTTGATGCAGGGGATGGATTCCAAGGTGCAGAAATTTCACCTTACTACGATTCACTATTAGTTAAGCTTTCTACACATGCCGTTTCATTTAAACAAGCTGAAGAGAAAATGGAACGTTCATTACGCGAAATGCGAATTCGTGGCGTAAAGACGAATATTCCATTTCTCATCAATGTTATGCGTAATGATAAATTTAGAAGTGGTGATTATACTACTAAATTTATTGAAGAAACACCTGAACTTTTCGATATTGCACCGACATTGGACAGAGGTACCAAGACTTTAGAGTATATTGGTAATGTGACGATAAACGGATTTCCTAATGTAGAAAAGCGTCCAAAACCAGAATATGAATCTACCAAAATCCCAAAAATTTCTCAAAAGAAAATCAATCAGTTATTTGGAACAAAACAAATTCTTGAGCAACATGGACCAACAGGTGTTACAAATTGGGTTAGAGAACAAGAAGATGTTTTAATTACCGATACTACATTTAGAGATGCACACCAATCTTTACTTGCAACACGTGTAAGAACAAAAGATATGATGAACATTGCATCTAAAACTGCTGAAGTTTTTAAAGATAGTTTTTCATTAGAAATGTGGGGTGGTGCAACATTTGATGTCGCCTATAATTTCTTGAAAGAGAATCCATGGGAACGTTTAGAAAGATTGCGCAAAGCCATTCCGAATGTGTTATTCCAAATGTTATTACGAGCTTCGAACGCAGTAGGTTATAAAAACTATCCTGATAATGTAATTAAGAAATTCGTTCATGAAAGTGCAAAAGCTGGTGTAGATGTTTTCCGTATATTCGACTCATTGAACTGGGTTGATCAAATGAAAGTAGCGAATGAAGCTGTTCAAGAAGCTGGAATGGTATCTGAGGGTACAATTTGCTATACAGGTGATATTTTAAATGCTGAACGTTCCAATATTTATACTTTAGATTATTACGTTAAAATGGCTAAAGAACTGGAAAGAGAAGGATTCCATATATTAGCAATTAAAGATATGGCTGGTTTATTGAAACCGAAAGCAGCTTACGAATTAATTGGTGAATTACGTGAGGCAACACATCTTCCAATTCATTTACATACACATGATACTAGTGGAAATGGATTGTTGACATATAAACAAGCAATTGATGCTGGCGTAGATATTATAGATACTGCTGTTGCATCTATGAGTGGTTTAACGAGTCAACCAAGTGCAAATTCATTATATTATGCACTAAATGGATTCCCACGTAATTTAAGAACTGATATTGATGGTTTAGAAGAGTTGAGTCATTACTGGTCTGTAGTCAGACCTTACTATGCAGACTTTGAGAGTGATATCAAATCACCAAATACAGAAATTTATCAACATGAAATGCCAGGTGGCCAATATTCAAACTTAAGTCAACAAGCTAAAAGTTTAGGATTGGGCGAACGTTTTGATGAAGTCAAAGAGATGTATCGTCGTGTCAACTTCCTGTTTGGAGATCTTGTAAAAGTAACACCATCTTCAAAGGTAGTTGGAGATATGGCACTATATATGGTGCAAAATGATCTTGATGAAGATACGGTCATCAATGATGGTTATAAATTAGATTTCCCAGAATCTGTTGTGTCATTCTTTAAAGGTGACATTGGACAACCTGTCAACGGATTCAACAAGAAATTGCAAGATGTTATTTTAAAAGGACAGCAACCAATTACTGAAAGACCAGGTGAATACTTGGAGCCGGTCGATTTTGAAGCAATCCGTCAAGAATTAAGCGACATACAACAAGACGAGGTAACAGAACAAGATATAATTAGTTATGTACTTTATCCGAAGGTATATAAACAATATATTCAAACGAAAGAGCAATTTGGTAATGTATCTTTACTGGATACACCGACATTCTTATTTGGCATGCGTAATGGTGAAACAGTTGAAATTGAAATTGATACTGGTAAACGTCTAATTATTAAATTAGAAACAATCAGTGAACCAGATGAGAATGGTAAGCGTACAATTTATTACGCTATGAATGGTCAAGCAAGACGTATCTATATTCAAGATGAAAATGTTAAAACGAATGCTAATGTTAAACCTAAGGCGGATAAATCAAATCCAAATCATATTGGTGCTCAAATGCCTGGTTCTGTAACTGAAGTCAAAGTGTCTGTAGGCGATGAAGTACAAGCTAATCAGCCATTATTAATCACTGAAGCAATGAAGATGGAAACGACGATTCAGGCACCATTTGATGGAATTATTAAACAAATAAATGTTGCTAATGGAGATGCCATTGCCACAGGAGATTTATTAGTGGAAATTGAAAAGCAATCATAATTAAAATGACCATCTAGATTGATATGATATTTAGATGGTCTGTTTATACTTAAATATATTGAAACACGCCACTTATCTTACCGTTATGGTATTTTGAGTGGCGTGTTTCTTTTTAATTGTTATAAATTTATAGAAAAATAAATTATTTTAGACTTCTCGTCGTTCTTAACATTAGTAAAATAAAATAAGCAATCATTCCGAATAAGTAAGTGATAAACAAAGCATGGAATAACGCAATAATTAAATTGACATTAGTTATGACTGATAAAGCACCTGTAATAACTTGAAGGATAACAAGTATAAATGATGCAGTATAACCATAACGTACAGTTCGATTATCTGAATAATTCTTAATAGCGTGTATAAATGTAATCATAATCCAAATAAAAGTGATGAACGCCATACCTCTGTGCGAAAATTGTACCCAATCATGCGCATTATGAGGAACGATATCATCAAATGGAATAGGCCAAGCACCATAAGCAAGACTTGATTTAGTATGTCTAACTAAAGCACCTGTATAAATAGTTAAGTATACGATGATAGCCATTAACCAAGTTAAGATACGTAAAGGTTTGTGAATAAATAAAATGTCAGCTTCATATTTTTTGTCAATTGAGAAAATAATTAATGTCATTAAGAAAACAGAAGAGAAACTGATAAGTGAAATACCAAAATGTAGCGCTAATACATAAGGATTTTGTTGCCATATCACAGCAGCAGCACCTACAAGTGCTTGAACTAATAAAAAACCAACACTAATAATAGAGAGTGGTTTGATTTCTTTAATATATCCAATGTTTTTCCAAGCTGTAATTACAAGCCATAATACAACTATAAGTGAAATGGCTGATACTGCGCGATGACTCAGCTCTATAATTGTTTGTATTGGTAAATTTTCTGGAAGTAAAGCGCCATTACACAAAGGCCAAGACGAGCCACAACCATCTTCTGATCCCGTTTTAGTTACGAGGGCGCCACCTAATTGTACAAAGGTCATAATAATCGTAGCTAAAACACCTAACCATTTAAGGTTTTGCTTTCTAAACAATGATAAACACCCCATCATTAATTTAAAGTATTAAATTATAATATTACATAATTGAATAAAGTCATTGAAAGACTCGTTAATTGATACTTCATTAAATACGACACTTGAAAAAATGACTTTAAATTAATGTACATATTTTTACTTTTAACTTATTATATCAAGAATAACATTTTTAAGTGTGTCACAAAATTGACGATTTCTAATGTCGTAAAAGTGTCACAATTTAATTTTATAAAACCTAGTCTTTTTGTGTGATTTACTATATCATTATATTATATGAGAAATTTAAGGAGGGGAATTATGAACAAAGATCAAACTTTGTCACATACTACGGGCCGTGTATCCTTCAAAGAATTACAACAAATTATTAAAATGGGCCTTGTTCAAGGTAATTTAATACCTGCTTTTGCAGGCGCATGGCTTGCAATAGTAATGACAAACCATTCCTTCCTATCTTCCATTCCACAAATACTATTGATGCTAGTTGGCTCTACGCTAATTATGGGGGGCGCTTGTGCTTTAAATAATTATTATGATCAAGATATTGATCGCATTATGCCTAGTAAGCAAAGTAGACCAACAGTAAATGATAGAATATCTGATAGAAACTTATTAATGTTAAGTTTTGGGATGATGTTAATAGGTGAAGCATGTTTATTCTTATTAAATATACCTTCTGGTGTTTTAGGATTAATTGGTATTGTTGGATATGTATCTTACTATTCAATTTGGTCTAAGCGCCATACAACTTGGAATACTGTTGTTGGAAGTTTTCCTGGAGCTGTACCACCATTAATTGGTTGGGTAGCTATCGATGGATCATTAAGTTTAGCAGCAGTAGCACTCTTTTTAGTTGTCTTTTGTTGGCAACCTATCCATTTCTACGCTCTAGCAATTAAACGTAGTGATGAGTATGCGCTTGCAAATATTCCTATGTTACCATCAGTGAAAGGTTTCAAACGGACAAGAGTAAGCATGTTTATTTGGTTAGTGTTATTATTACCATTGCCATTCTTATTATCTAATTTAGGTGTAACTTTTGTTGTTATTGCTACACTACTTAATTTAGGATGGTTAGCTTTAGGTTTTACAACGTTCAGAAAAGAATCTAATCAAACTAAATGGGCAACGCAAATGTTCGTTTATTCATTGAACTACTTAGTAGTATTCTTTGCACTCGTTGTAGTTGTTTCATTAATCAAGATGATATAAATTAACTTAAGTAAGGATGAAACTTATGAACGTACCCATTTTACCAACGATAAGTACATCGTGTATTGTTATTAGTGCGATTTTAGTCGCTATTGGTTGGGCATTGATTTGGAAACGTCAAGTTCATAAGCATAAAAACATTATGCTATGGGCTGCCTTTTTCGCTTTAACATTCTTTATTATTTATGCAGCAAGAACTATTTTTATCGGTAATACAGCTTTCGGTGGACCAAGTTCTATTAAAGTTTATTACACTATTTTCTTAGTTTTCCATATCATTCTTGCAACAGTTGGTGGCGTTTTAGGCTTAATTCAAATCATTTTAGCCTTCAAAGATAAACTTCATATTCACAGAAAAATTGGGCCTTGGGCTTCAATAATTTGGTTCTTTACCGCAATTACTGGTGTTGCAGTTTATGTATTGTTATATGTATTGTATCCAGGTGGAGAAACAACATCATTGCTTAAAGCTACATTAGGTCTATAAATTTTCTTTATAAGAGCCTGAGACACAAATGGTTGTCTCAGGTATTTTTATGTACTGAATGTAGATAACTCAGTTGTCATGTTGTCATAAACTATACAATAAACATACTTTTTATTCCTAATCATTATCTACTATTTCTACAGTTACAAACGTATCAAATATGATTCAAATCCTATATAAATATTTTAAATAAATCTAAGCGAGATCTGTAATCATACTAAAGTCATTTTTTACTGACTCGATATATATCTATTTAATATTTAGATTTTAATATGTTTAAAAATTCATTCATGTTCACTTTCGTATAAATAACGAATACAAAAGTATTTAAAATTTGTTTTATAAGAATAATGATGGGAAATGTTTACACGTTTCACTTATGTTGAAAAAGGTTAGTACATTTTTGTACAATATATATAATTATTAAGAGGTGGGTGAAAGATGAAGAAGTTAATAATTAAAGTTATTGGTGTTATATTATTAGTGACATTTTTAATTTATCTCTTTTACTCACCACGTTTAAAGTTTGATGTTCTAGAGAATCCAAATAAAAATAGCAAAACGACTAAGACAGAGCAATTTAAACAGGTGAATAAGGATGCTGAGAACCCTAAACCTAAAGAAGGGATAGGGACTTGGATTGGAAAAGATATTAAAACACTAACACATCATTATGGACAAGCTGATCGGTCTTATCCATATAAAAATGGGTTAAAAAATTATGTCTTTAAACAGAAAGATGAATATTATATTGTAAGTACTAATAAAGGAACAATCACATCAGTTTATGCCACAGGTAAAGGTGTGAAAGTGAGCCCACTTAAAATAGGTGAAAGTTCATCTCATATTTTTGAAGATACTAGTATTAATCCAGAACCAACTGTCAAAACGAAAGGTAAAACTTATAAATTTGAAATGTCTGATGAAGACTTAAAGACACAGACGTTAATTAAATATGGAGATGTTTATGCTCAAATATATTCTGATCAACAAACTAATAAAATTTTGGCAGTGAGATTTTTAGATGCAAATACATTGGCAACACTACAACCATATAAGTTAAATAGAGCAGAAGATGAGGGACAAATTAGTGAAAGTTCCGACGATAAAATTCCACATGAACAAAACCCTAATCAATTGATTACACTCTATGAAGTAACGAATAAAATGAGAGAAATGAAAAATTTAAAATCACTTAAAGTTAACAACGATATTGCTCGTATTGCTGCTATCAATCTGTATGAAGCAACGGATAAAGGATCAAACAGTGTGGAGTTTACTGAGAATGCTTTAACACAACAACTGGATGAACGCCATGTAAGTTATAAGTCAGCAAGTCAAAATGTAGGTTATGATTTTGACGATGTACCTACACTTATTCATAGTTGGATTAATTCTGATATTCATCGCTCACGCTTGTTAAGTAATAAATATGATGAAATGGGTGGAGAAGTGATGAGTGATTATTATTCATTAATATTTGTAGAAAAGTAAAATAAATAAAGGATGATTCTGTGATTACTGAAGAAACATTAGACATTTTAGATGATATTGAGGATATCTCGGATATGATTGTACAATCTGATATTTATGTCTCATACCGACGAGCTAAAATGCAATTAGATGCTGATGATGAGGCAAGTCTACTTTATCAAGCTTTTCTAAAAGTGAAAGATAAGTATGATGATGTGATGAGATTTGGAAAATATCATCCCGATTACAAAGATATTATGTTAGAAACTCGAAAACGAAAACGTGCTTATGAAATGCTTCCAGTAGTAATGGAGTATAAAGCAAAGGAAGTGGCACTACAAAATTTAATTGACGAAGTGATGTCCAAAATAGCATTAGCTGTTTCTGAGCATGTAAAAATTGAAACAGGTAATCCTTTCTTCCAAACTGGACATGATGGATGTGCATCTGGTGGCACATGTAACTGTTCATTGTAATTAAAAGACATGATCAAAGCATTAATTAATCAGTAATAACAAAGACTTATGTTTGTTTAATTAATGTTATACAGAAGGTAAATCTATGTAATCAAGAATTTGTTACTTTGAAGGAAGCGGTTGGTATCATTTAGAAGAGAAGTGAAATGGATTAATAAACTATTTCACACCTCTTTTTATCCATTATATTTTTTGAAAGGGTAAGTCTACTGTATATACATTCTATAAAACAAAATGTTAGATTCGCACTCTATCAAAGTCATTTCTATCTTTAACGATGATTATTTATAAAAATATATTTATACCGTGCAAACTATATACAAAGTTAAATAATGATATCGTAAATATCGCATTATTTAGTCAAAGATAAATTAATGTTATAAGACTAAAAATGAATGTACTTTCACTTCAGAAACGCGCGGATAATACGTTAAATACCTAGGACAAGTTGGATGTCCTAGGTATTTTTAGTTAAATTAATCATAAGTAATCATTACGAAACTTATATTTCAATTTATTTTAAAGTTTCTTTAAATTGTTGACCTAAATCTGGGCGATCTGTAACTAAAGTATGAACACCTTTATGATATAAATCTGTCATTAAATCTATACTATTCACACCATAGTAACCGGGTACAATATTATTTAAGTTAAGCCATTGAATGAAACGCTTAGAAGTTAATGAAATTCCTTTATATGCAACTGGCATTTGGAATGTGTCTGCTTGTGGTTTAAATGTGTGACCTAACATGCCGTTAAATTTAATAAAACCTTCAGCAACTTCGCCTTCACTAGCACCGATAGCAATGTCAGCTTGGTTATACTCAGTGAAACGTTGAATTTGTTTTTTATGGAAGCTTGTAACGAGCACTCGATGTTGCGCCCCATGTTTGATGATATTATCGTAAATCACTTTTGGTGCGATACGACCTTCATATGTGTCTGGCGCATCTTTTAAATCCACATTGATATACATATTAGGGTACAATTCAAGCAGTTCCTCGAATGATAAAATCTTAGCTTTATCGTGCCCGCGATAAGGTGTTTGATTATTGATGTCAGTAAAATGATATCCCGCATCTAATCGTTTTAGTTCAGCTAGAGTATGTTCACTCACTTTACCTGAACCATTAGTTGTACGATCGACAAGTGCATCGTGAAAAACAATGAGTTGTTCATCTTTAGTTAGTCGTACATCTGTTTCAAAGCCATCCAATCCATGTTCAACAGCATTATCAAATGCCAACTGTGTTTGCTCTGGTCGCATTGCCATGCCACCTCTATGTGCAAATATGTAAGGTGCTTGTCCTGAGAAGAAAGGTGGAATAGATTTTAATTGTTGCGGTGATTTATTTTTATTTTTTAAAAAGTAAAATAGACTGCTTATAATACCGGCTGTTGCCAACGTACCATTAATAAACCATTTTTTTGAATGAGCCATAATCGAATCCTCCTAGTGATAGTTAGAGTGTGTGTACCCCAACATTATTGTTGGGTACGATGGTTATGATTCCTTTTACTCATTATCATTTTAAGATAGATAAGTTTAAAGTCATAGAGTTTCAATATAACTTTTATCATTTAGGTTAATCCTTAGTCATTTCATTACTTATAAAGTCATGATATGATAACAAATGTATAAATAATGGAGTGAGTAAGAAATGAATATAATTCCTAGAACGAGTTTAATTATTTATTTAAAACATATGAAACATGAGCGACAAATTAGAAAATATGGACACATCGTGCACTCAAACCGTCAACGAAAATATGTTGTGATGTATATAAATGAAGCAGATACTGACAATATTGTTCATAAACTTATGCAACTCAAGTACGTTCACGACATTCAAGGTTCCCCATATAAATATTTGAAAAAAACATATGAAAAAGAAAAACATGAAATACAATAGAGTATCAATTTATTGCAAAGGTGGTATCCATCTTTGAAGACGCAAAACACTGATAAGGTAGTTGAAATATAATTCTAAGTCTGGATATACATCAGGAGGTTGTACGTCGATACCTACAACTGGTATGTCATAATTTTCTGCAGCTGAATTAATCATATTGAATTTTTTGTTGCCCTCTGGATAGGGATATTTTAAGGCATTTGTCATGATATACATGGCCTGGAAATGTTTTTCAGCAGTAGGGTTCATTATTATTGCAACGGACGATAATTGTTTCTCAGAATGAGGTGTATGGAAATACACAATACGATTGATTCGCTTATGATTATATTCTATAAGAGTTGTAAATTCGAATAAATCGGTTAAACCTTCACCAATTTTAATAAATGATTGTTTCATAAATAAATCAAACTCCTTTATCTTCAAATTATATTAAATAAATGAATGAAATGGAAGTGTGAGTCAATGCGTGTAATTGCGGGTAAGCATAAAAGTAAAGCGCTAGAAAGTTTAGAGGGGCGAAATACTCGTCCAACTATGGATAAAGTTAAAGAAGGTATTTTTAATAGTTTATATGATGTTTCTGGTTTAGGATTAGACTTATTTGCCGGTAGTGGTGCACTTGGCATTGAAGCATTATCCCGTGGTATGGATAAAATGATTTTTGTAGATCAAAATTTTAAAGCGGTCAAGGTTATAAAAGCTAATCTTAATCAATTAGATTTAATGTCACAAGCTGAAGTCTATAAAAATAATGCTGACAGAGCACTTAAAGCACTTGCTAAACGAGAAATACAATTCAATGTTATCTTTTTAGACCCACCTTATAATAAAGGGCTTATAAATGAGGCGATTTCTCGTATAGCAGAGTTTAACTTATTAAAAGAAAATGGTATTATCGTTTGTGAGTTTAGTCATAATGAAGAAATAACAATTGCGCCATTTCAAATGATTAAGCGTTATCATTATGGTTTGACAGATACTTTGTTACTTGAAAAAGGAGAATAATATGAGTAAGACAAGAGCAGTTATTCCCGGTAGTTTTGATCCAATTACATATGGTCACTTAGATATCATTGAAAGAAGCGCCGACCGCTTTGATGAAATCCATGTTTGTGTACTAAAAAATAGTAGTAAAGGTGGAACGTTTGACTCAGAAGAACGCATGACGTTGATTGAAGAGTCGGTTAAACATTTGCCTAATATACAAGTGCATCATTTTAATGGATTGCTTGTTGATTTTTGTGATCAAGTAGGTGCAAAGACAATTATTCGAGGTTTAAGAGCTGTAAGTGACTTTGAATATGAACTACGACTTACTTCTATGAACAAAAAGTTAAATAGTAATATTGAAACAATGTACATGATGACAAGTGCAAACTATTCATTTATAAGTTCAAGTATTGTTAAAGAAGTAGCTGCATATCAAGCGGACATTTCACCTTTTGTACCACCTCATGTCGAAAGAGCATTAAAAAAGAAATTTAATGTCTAAGGCAACTGTACATATAGAGGTGTATAACAGTCATTTAGTTCTATATATGAAATAGGCTGCCACCTCTTAATCATCCAGTCAAAAAATCTCTCAATAGGGTATCTAATTGTAAGATACTCTATTGAGGGATTTTAGTCATAATGAACAACAAAATTACAATAAAGATGTTATAGTTTTTGTTCATAATGATTACAGCAAGATATAGATAATATGAAGCGATACACCCATAAGAGCAGAGTCTTTTATTATAAAGTTGATAGAAAGGTGACTCTTTATACGAAATAGGACAAAAAAGTTCAGGTCAGTGAAAGAATAACGTTGACTACAATGGGATTAAACTACAATTTATGTTTTGTATCTAACACTATGATTGAGCTGTAAGATTTCGGGTCTTTTATAACATTTAAATGCGTACTAAGGGTGTGTTAAAGTCTGTCTGTGATTGATTACTTAATAGATTATATACATGAGTCGCTTTAATTTCATTTTTAAAATAGTGTGCAGTCTTTTGATTTACATTAGTAATGTAGTGACGATTTGGATAATTAGCTTTTAAATATTTTAAATATGAGCGTCCTTTTTCACTCATTCCTAAAACTCTAACAGCGTTAATTTCCTTGTTAACATCATCTTTTGTTATATTTAATAACACATTCATTAATACACGTTGAATATATGTCTGCGTATAACGTTTTGTTTTAAGGTTTGATAATAGAGACTCAAAGGAATCGCTTCGATGAATCATTGTTTGCAAGCGATTTTCAAACCCCTCATTTATTGTGTAAATAGAATGAAGGCTCTCTTTTGGTTGTGTAATTAATTGGTGTTTGATAAAAGGAAATGTATCCTCAACCGTAGTATGAGGTTTACAATATAAAGATTGTATTTGATTTGGGACCACATTTTTCCAGTCTACATTATCATTCATTAGCGAACGCCTAATAGATGTTCCACTTGCAAAATGATGGTGATCAATTACTTTTTGATGATGAAGTGAACCTTCTCTTTTAATAGTCAATGCTGACATGTGAGGCGCAAATTGCTGCATTGCTTTAAGGTAGCTTATTCCTAAAATATTGTTTGGAGATTGTAAAAGTGTGTCGTTATGTGTTAACTCACTTAAGATTCGTGGATAGCTTTTACCTTGTTTTAATTTCTCTTTAAAATCTGGATGTTTTTCATAGTCAATCATTTGTGTTGCAAGATATTGTAAATCTTTTAAGGATGCACTTTCACTGCCAAAAGATATAATATCTATATCGAGATACTGAGCTGTTTTAATAGCTATTTCCGCAAAGGTATCACTAGAAGATAGGCTACCTATCATTGGTAGCTCAACGACCAAATCTACGGCGGATAAAGCCATTTCAGTGCGTTTAAATTTATGGTAGATTGCTGGTTCTCCACGCATCACAAAATTGCCACTCATAATAGCAATAGTTACATTAGTTTCAGAGCGTTGTTTTGACAATGTAGCGTGAAATAAGTGCCCGTTATGAAAAGGATTATATTCAGTTATCAGTCCAACACTTTTCATTTGCATTTCTCCTTTTCAGTATTCATCATTAGTATTGTAACAGAACGAGGTATGTTAAGAAAAAATCTTGACAACTTTTGTTTAGAAAGTTAAAATAAATTTTGTGCTTGTTAGAGGTGAAGCCATATGAAATGGTCAATAACACAATTGAGAAAATATCAAGGTAAGCCATTTGAATTTAATCAAACGGTTAATTTTGAGCATTTAAGAGAATCATTAGATTTAATTGATCTTTCAGATATCAATGTTGAAGGACAGTTGACAGTCAAATCAAATGAAGTGATTGCAGACATGCATGTTACTGGAACTTACACGATGCCTTGTGCTCGTACTTTAGTACCAGTTGATGTGCCTCTTGATGTATCTACTTCAGAAGTATTTGATTTAGAAGGCTATGATGGTTATACCGATAGTGACGATCAAGAAGATGAGCATTATCATCTTGTAACTGACGGTATGATTAATATTAAAGACATTGCTGAAGAACTTGTAATTATTGAAAAACCTATGCGTGCTTATTCTGAACATAGTGATCAAATGTTAACAGAAGGCAATGGTTGGGAAGTCATTGATGAAGATCAATTGACTGAAGTTCAAAAAGAGCAAGATAGTGATTCTGAACAAAGAAAAGTTGATCCAAGGCTTCAAAAATTACAACAATTATACGATAAAGATCAATAGCAGTTGAATTAATGATATAATAGTTATTAATTGAGCTGACATTTTGAATTAAGTGTCTATTCTAAGGAGGATTAATCATGGCAGTACCAAAAAGAAGAACGTCTAAAACAAGAAAAAATAAACGCCGTACACATTTTAAAATTTCAGTACCTGGTATGACTGAATGCCCTAACTGTGGCGAATACAAATTATCTCACCGCGTATGTAAAAACTGTGGTTCATACAATGGTGAAGAAGTAGTTTCTAAATAATAGAACACAAGAAATAAATCCAACAATCTCATGTGAGGTTGTTGGATTTTTTGTTTTGAACTAGAGTAGCTAGAATAATTTTTTTATAGGAATTTAGTGCAATAATAAAGTATTTATCTTGTCTTACCAATACAATGCATGCCTATATTTTAGGAATCTCTTTTTTGAGTATATATAATAAAATTAAGCTAATTTAAATGTGTCTCTTAAAATTTATAGAAATTTAGTTAATTTTGAAGCAGAATATTGATTTATGTGTGACCGAATGTAAAAAATATTTAACAATTGAATAGAGCAATTTAATACTTTATATTATGGATAATCAACCTTGTCACCGAGCATGTTCTCGTTTTGTCTTATTCAGTTTATTCGTCTTTTGTAGTTATTCAATATTTAATATTGTGATAAATTAATTTTTAAGAAATTAAAAAATCGAGTAAATCACAATATCGATTTACTCGTTTTAAAGATGTTAAGTATTATTTAGATTCTTTTCTTTGTCGTCTTAGTAATAAAAGTGAAGATATTAAAGCGATAGAACCAAATACTGTAGTTGTATAATCATATTCATTACTTAGTCCTGTTTCAGGTAATTCAGTATCATTTTTAACATCTGTTTTTGTTTCATCATCATCAGTATTTACTTTAGCATCTTTATCTGTATCGCCTGTATTACCTTGTTCAGCATTTTGGTTATTTTGTTCAGTATTGCCTTGTTGCGTATTTTGATTACCAGTGGCACCTTGAGTACCAGTTGCCGTTTGATCGTTATTAGGTTTTACTTGAGTACCTTGACCTGTTTGATTCCCGTCTTGACCATTAGTTGGTGTATTATTTTGATCTGGATTAGGGGTTGCTTCAGTATCTTGATTTGGAGCAGATCCAGGTTTAACCGTAGCACCTAACTGACCACTTTGATTAGGATTAGAACCCTCTTGCCCAGTATTACCTTGTTCAGCATTTTGATTGTTTTGTTCAGTATTTCCTTGTTGTGTATTTTGATTATCAGTACCAGCTGGAGTACCAGTTGTCGTTTGATCGTTATTAGGTTTTACTTGAGTACCTTGACCTGTTTGATTCCCGTCTTGACCATTAGTTGGTGTATTATTTTGATCTGGATTAGGTTTAACTTCAGCGTCTTGATTAGGTGTAGTACTAGGTTTAACCGTAGCACCGGCTTGATCAGTCGTTCCAGGTGCTGATGGTTGAGCATTTTGGTTATTTTGTTCAGTATTGCCTTGT